>NZ_WKZE01000026.1:0-1006 GCF_009678315.1 Finegoldia sp. BIOML-A2 | reverse complement strand
TTTCAGAAATGGCATCGAGATACGCGTCACAAAATAGCTCCCCGTAATCTCCACCTGTCGTATGCAGGGGAAATCTGTATCATGTTTTTTCAGAGACTTCTTTAGAGAAATCGTACTCGGTCGACGGGATTATGAGAATCTGCTGGCGATGATCCTAGAAATAAACAATTAATAAACATTAAAAAATTAGTCCATTTCGACAATCTTTATAGAAAACCTGCCGTTTGGCAAGTTTCAAATAGGGGATACATCAAAATTGGACGCTAATTAACGATTAAATAATATACAATGAATATAGTCTTAGATAATATAATATTTAGTCTCCAAAAATCAGGAGGGATTACTGTCGTTTGGAAAGAATTTTTAACGAGGCTATGTGTAATTCCTAAATTGAATATTTATCTTATTAATTATACTAACTCTAATGTATCAATACGATTTTGCGGTGAGAATATTAATGAAATTTTAAGAAAAGCATTTTTTTTTCGTTTGAAACGCTATATAAATCCAAGAATCCCTCTAAAAGAACAATTTATTTTTCATTCATCTTATTATAGAACTTCATCCTCAAAATATGCTATTAATATTACAACTGTCCATGATTTTACATATGAATATTTCTCTCATGGATTGAAAAGAATGGTTCATTGTTGGCAAAAGTATAGAGCGATTCGTCGTTCTGATTATATTATATGTATTTCTAATAATACAAAAGCTGATTTACTAAAATTTCTACCGGAAATAAATTGTGATAAAATTAAAGTTGTATATAATGGAGTCTCTGATGATTATTTTGTTATACATGATGAAAATAAGCGAACTTCAAATTTGCCTTTCCTGACTGATACTTATGTTTTGTTTGTAGGAGGGCGCGCAGGGTATAAGAACTTTCAATTAGTAGTAGATGCAATTTTTGAAACATCTTTAAATTTAGTTATTGTTGGTGGTCTATTAACAGGTAAAGAAAGATTTTACTTGGAAGAGAAATTAGGGAGCAGGTATAAAT
>NZ_WKZE01000025.1:0-1007 GCF_009678315.1 Finegoldia sp. BIOML-A2 | reverse complement strand
ATTACAACGCGCTAGAAAGAGAAAATATAGTCTCTGGACGATTAGGGAGTGGACTGTAAATATGAAGAATACCGGAAATGATGATAATACATTCATTTCCGGTATTCTTTTTCTATTTTTTCGTATGCCGTTTATAGGCTGATGTGTCCTTCGAATGGAGAAGCAGGTAAACCGGCTGCGTTGTATAAGTTAGCATCATCGGGATTATCTCCCCAAGCATATCGTACAGAGATCGGTTGCTGTATTTCCTTATTCCATACTATTACTTTATTGTTTTCGATTTTAGCCTGTGCCCATTGGTATTTTCCATCTGCGCCGGCAATGGCGAATCCTGATAAATAGCCATATTTATTACGAGCTACTAGTTGCTCTTCACAAGCGTCAAAGGTGATCTCCAGTGTATCTCCAATTCTTTTTACCGACTGGAATATCGGGCCGGTGCAAACAATAGAGTTATATCCGTAATCATTGTGAAGAGCATGCAAAGCAAGTCGTTTACCTACATCTTGTTTGTTGCGGGGATGTATGTCATTTTCTTCCCCGATGTCTATAATGACGGCCTGTCCTGTATGTGGTAAGGCCAGTGTCTTCGACTGTGCAGCCCTCAGGTTTGCCCAATGGCTCTCGGAAGGCTGCTTGGCCGGAGACATGAAGCTGGCTAATTGAACCCAATAGAATGGGAATTCGTTATTCCATTTGTTTCTCCAGTCTTTAATTAAAGCCGGAAATAAATCAATGTATTCGTTGGCACGAGCGGCATTGTTTTCTCCCTGATACCAGATCACCCCTTTCATTCCCAGACCTACCAGCGGATGAATCATTGCGTTGAATAGCAAAGAAGGAAAAGCGTTAGGACCGTATTCTACATAATCATATTGTGCACTCGATACTGCTACTTTATACTTCCAATTATCACACAAAGGGAAAATCCGGTTGTTAACTTTCAGGTATACTTCATCTTTAGGGCCATATAGTCCGCCTCCTCCACGATGGTCGGATATTTTAAT
>NZ_WKZE01000024.1:0-1035 GCF_009678315.1 Finegoldia sp. BIOML-A2 | reverse complement strand
AGTTTATCAGCCCGCGTCCATGCGTGTGATAAATTACAGGCTTGACTTGAATATATACTGTGTTACTGATACAAGTATAAATCTAGGCAATAATTAGTGCATACCAGCAGAATTGGTTGCTTTATGAATACATACATATTTAGCTTTGCTGGTGAGAAAAACATTTACAAGACGATCACGTGTGAGTCACTTTCAGATGCACGAAATCAAGCGGTAAAGTACTTGGCTTCGTATCTTATTGATCATCCGGGTTTTGCGGATGATGGGCATTGGCGGGTTAACGTGGAAGACGAGGCTCATAACGAGCTTTTTCACGTGATCGTCGCAACGGTAACCTCCCGGCATGCAAAGCGACTCAGCCAGTCTGCAGATCTATAACTGGCTTTGACGTTACTGAAGGTCGGTGCCGATCGGGACGTTGGTATGTCCCGATCGGCGTAACAATGCCGTTAGCCTGCGGCGGAGCGTGGCGCCTTGGCAGGGCGATAGCGTAGCGCACCACCGATAACCCCAAAGCCCATAAGCATAATTACCCAGCTTTGCGGTTCTGGTACCGCCTGTGCCATCGTCAGCCCAAACTTGCGGTCCATGTCTTTGTAGCCGGCGGCTTGCACAGCGGCTGTTACATGTACTCCGTCAAATGAGAAGAAGCCTGCGCACCCGGTCGCTTGCGCGCCTGCTGCAACACAGTTGGTGTCGAAGCGTAGCGGAGGGAGATCGAGCGAAGCCGGATCGGTGAGAGCGCGCTGGTTGAGATCGTTAAGACTGTATTGAAACAGATCCGTGCCCGCGCTCAGCGTCAGGCCTTTGAGTGCGGTGGCGAGGTAGCCATTAGCTTCGATCGTCAGCGGATCGCCTGCCATAGGGAAATCGGTGAAGAGGATGTTTCGAGCGCCAAGGTTATTGAGCTCTTGGATCCTGCTTACATATTGCTGGGCAGCTGCCTGCAGATAGCTGCTGATATCCGGGTATGACCCGGTCGCGCCTACAGGGCCAAACACCCCTTTTGCGCCAAAGACGTCGTTGCCGCCAAAG
>NZ_WKZE01000023.1:0-1053 GCF_009678315.1 Finegoldia sp. BIOML-A2 | reverse complement strand
ACGTTCTTCGTTTCTTCGAGAGGCGCTTTCTGCAGTCCGCAGCTTATCTATGATTGCCTGCTGTTCACGATGTAGCTGACTGCTTGCTTCAGCTTCGCCCCGCATCCTTATCAGTTCGGTGAGGTCCTCGACACGGTGAATGATGTATTCGACCGTACCGTCTTTATTGAGCACTGGCGTGTTGACCGGCGCCCACCAACGTTCGACGAAATGCCCTTCGGGCGTCGGCAGGGCGTATCGTTGCACCGCCATGACATCGGCTGATCTTGTCCTAACAACGCGCTCCAGCGACACCGTCAAATTGCGAACCCCGTCTGCCGTCGGGTCGCTTGGGTCGTCCGTAAAGACGTCGAAGAGCGGCCGACCGATCTGATCCTCACGTGTCGTGCCGGTAACCTGAAGCCGGGCATCATTTGCGGTGATGATGATCCAGTTTGGTGGGGCGACGACCAGCAACGGGATCGGTGACGCGTCGAACAGCGCCCGATAAGAGACCTCGTCCATGCCCAACGGCGGCGGTGCGCCCATTAGCCTTAACTCTACTTTCTGACGCGCCCTTCGGCCGAGTTTTGTAACCTTAACCCGGTTTAAGCGAAATACGTCATCCAATTACGAAGCGCAGACTGTCTACCCGACGTGACCGACGGTATGAAGATTGGGGCAAAAGCCTAACCTCGAAGCACGCGCCGCCCTCAGACTGCGGGATTAGGACGCGTTAACGACGGGCCGGTTTGCGCAAATCGAATGGCGGGTTTCAGCAAGAGCTGTCGGTCACGTCAACGATGCCAAATGTCTCGAGTTGGTCGAGAGCCGACCCCAGCAGCCGGCGTGGCTGACCCACAAGCGGCCATTCAGACGCACAAAGCCGCTCCCCAAGAGCGGACATCTGTTCATTTGGCCGGGCATTCACCAGCGGCTGCGTCCTGGCTGCGAATGAAGTCGACGAACGCGCGCAGGGGCGGCGGCACTAGGCGGCGGCCCGAATAGTAGAGTAAGGGTCCTGAGAATGCCTGCCACCAGTCCGGCAGAACCGGTTCCAAAGTTCCGCTATCA
>NZ_WKZE01000022.1:0-1128 GCF_009678315.1 Finegoldia sp. BIOML-A2 | reverse complement strand
CATAGAATACGGGATAGAAGAACGTATGTCCCTATGAAGTTTGCATTATAAAGCCGTTATACTTGATTTACCCAATCGGTATTGTTCTGTCAGACCTACGCAGGGAAAACGCATTATACTCTTTCCTTAATCTTTTATACATTTATCTTACACCAATATTGTCTTTTCATCTTATTAAAATAAGATATTTATCTTTCATTTACAATATTATTTGAGTACATTTACGTGATTATAAATCACAATTAAAATGAAGCAAGAAACTAAAAGAAAGATTGAGATCAGCAACCTACATGAATTTGCTGATTCATTAATATTGATAGATAACCGGATAGACCGTTGTAAAAAACATCAGGCCAGTACCATTGTTCTTATTGCAATTTCTGCTGTTATATGTGGCGCTGATACTTGGAATTCAATAGAAGACTTTGGTAAAAGTAAAGAATCTTTTTTTGCAGCCAAGCTTTCCAATTTTAATGGTATCCCTTCCCATGATACATTTAATCGCTTTTTCTCGGCATTAGATCCTTTAAAATTTGAAGAATCTTATAGGCAATGGGTCCAAAGCATTCTCAAATGTTATTCGGGGCATATAGCCATTGATGGTAAAACCATACGAGGAGCCTATGAATCCGAACAGGACAAGCATCATCGTAAACAAGGAGTGCTTCCTGATTCGAATACGGGAAAGTACAAATTGCATGTCATCAGTGCATTTGCAACAGAACTGGGAATCTCCCTTGGACAGTTATGTACACAAGAAAAGGAAAATGAGATAGTTGTCATTCCTGAATTATTAGATATGTTGTGTATAAAAGATTGTATTATTACAATTGACGCTTTAGGATGCCAGCGTACAATTGCAGAGAAAGTCATAAAGGGAGAAGGTGACTACATTTTTATAGTGAAAGATAATCAACCGAAATTAAAGGAAATAGTACTGTCAGTAACAGAAAGTATTGTATCAAAAGGTACAACAGTACGATTTGACAAATATGAGACGCATGAAGAAGGACATGGCAGGAATGAGTCGAGAATCTGCTATTGCTGCAACGATCCTGGTTTTCTGGGAGCAGATATTAGAAAGAAGTGGAAAAATATACAGTCTTTCGGATATATAGAGAATACCAG
>NZ_WKZE01000021.1:0-1563 GCF_009678315.1 Finegoldia sp. BIOML-A2 | reverse complement strand
TGAACTGACCCCAAAAAGTTGGACCCAAAATCAACTTAGAGGAGGTCAGTTTTTTCATGACAAAATATAGTACAAAATTTAAGATGAAAATAGTACAAGAATACTTAAATAAAGAAGGAGGATATAAATATTTAACTGCTAAATATGGGATCAGTGATCATTCAGTAGTTAGAAGATGGGTTAACTCATTTAAATCACAAGGATATGAAGGCTTAAAAATTTCTAGAAAAAATAATAGTTACTCTTTCGAATTTAAGAAAAATGTAGTAAAGTTGTACTTAACAGGAGAAATGTCCTATCAAGAACTTTCTAATCAATTTAAAATTAATAATCCCTCGATCATTGCTAGATGGGTAATTGATTTTAGAAATCAAGGACTTGATGGACTTAGACCTAAAAAGAGAGGAAGAACTTCAAGTATGACTAAATATAAAAATAAAGAACAAGTAAAGAAAGAATATTCTAAGGAAGAAATAGATGAAATTGCTGAACTTAAAGATAAGCTTTACTGGGCACAAATGGAAATAGATTTTCTAAAAAAAAAGATGGAATTAGAGGACGAGGAAGATCAGAAAATGAGAGAATGGCTAGAATAATTGACTCATTAAGAGAAAAATATCTATTAAAAGATTTGCTTAGCTATTTAAAATTCCCTAAGTCAACATACATGTATTGGAAAAAAAGATTTGACAGAAAAAATAAAGATGAAGCCTTTGAGAATCAAATCAAGAAAATAAGAAAAGATAATCCAAACTATGGATACAGAAGAATACATGCAATGCTTAGAAGAATTGGTCTTGTAATAAACAAGAAAAAAGTTCAAAGACTGATACAGAAGCTTAAACTTCAAGTAACAAACTTTTCACGTAAATCAAGAAAATATTGCTCATACAAAGGAACAGTGGGTAAAGTAGCACAAAATAGGATAAAAAGAAGGTTTAACACTTCTGTAGTACATCAAAAAATCACAACAGATACAAGTGAATTCAAATACTATGAAACAGATAAGTCTGGCAATATGCAAGTAAAAAAACTTTACTTAAATCCTTTCTTGGATATGTTTAATGGAGAAATCATTAGCTATTCAATAACAACTTCACCATCATTAGAGGCAATAATAACGCCTCTTGAAGAAGCGATAGAAAAGACTTCAGACTGCAAATATAAAAGAATCTTTCATTCGGATCAAGGCTGGGCGTATCAATTAAAACAATATACTAATAGGTTAGAAAGTGATGGAATTTTACAGAGTATGTCAAGAAAAGGAAATTGCTTAGATAATTCCCCTATGGAAAATTTCTTTGGAATATTAAAACAAGAAATTTACTATGGTAGAACGTTTAAATCATTTAACGAACTAAAAAAGGCAATAAAAGAATATATAAAATATTACAATGAAGATAGAATAAAAGAAAAACTAGGATATTTAAGTCCTGTTGAATATAGGAAATTGAATGCAGCTTAACTGCGATTTCCCCTAGGGGAAATATGAGGACAAAAAAACCAGAGACAAATATTTCTAAATGTCTCTGGTATAAAGTCCAACTTTTTGGGGTCACCTTA